>NZ_JBFAKG010000001.1:19475-35484 GCF_040655595.1 Saccharopolyspora sp. NPDC050389 | reverse complement strand
GTTGCGGCCAAACCGGCCACCCCCCCCACCCCCCCATCCCGGGCGTCAAAACCCCGGGGGCGGTTTTTTTTTTGGCTCGTTAAACCCCCCAAAAAACACCCACGGCCCCGTTACTAGCGGAAACGCTTGCTGGGTCAGTCGCGAACCGTCGGCGGCAGGTGGTTGACCTGCTGGTCCAGGATCGACTTGAACGCCTGCTGGGACGCCGACTTCTGGTCCGACGGGCCGGTGATGTCGATGATGATCGCCCAGTTGTGCGCGACGTAGGCGGTGCGGAAGACGCCGCCGGCGTTCACCACCTTGACGCCCTGGTACGACAGGCTGTCCACTTCGGACAGGCCCTGCTGGGCGCCCAGGTACTGGTCCACCACCTGCTTGGCGGCGTTCGCGTCGGGCAGCTGCAGCGCGAGCATCGTCGTCTTCGGGGTGCCCTCGGCGCCGTTGAACCAGCCGTCGATCAGCCCGCGCTGGATCGCGGAGTCGAGCACCGCCTTCGGCTGCAGCAGACCGCTCTTGGCGCCCTGCAAGCTCGGCAGGTCGAGCGGCCCGGACCACGGGTGCGCCGGGCCGGGCGGGGCGACCAGCACCTCCTGCGCGCCGGCCGGGGGATTCGGGTGCGCCGGCGGCGGCGCGGGCAGCTCCTGGGTCTGCACCGGGGGCGGTGGCGGCGGAGCGGCGGTCGGGTCGGTCGGCGTGGTCCCGCCGCCGGAGGTGAAGTAGAAGATCCCGGCGATGATCACGCCGATCAGCAGCACGCCGCCGATGGACAGACCGGCGATCAGCTTGCCCTTGCCGGACTTGCTCGCGGTCTCGAACACCTCGGGGCCCTGCCGCATCCACGACGCGTCGCCGTGCTCCGGAGTCCCAGGCAGGTCATCGCCCCACGGCGTACCGGTGCTCTCGACGGGACCCCAACCCTGCTGCGGGCCCCACTGCGCCTGTGGCGGTCCCCACTGCGGCTGCTGGCTGAGGCTGACCACCTGGGTGCTCTCGGAGTCAGACTGCGGCGGCTGCTGCTGAGGTTGCTGCGGCTGAGCCTGCGGCTGAGCCTGCGGCTGCTGAGCCTGCTGCGGCTGCGGCTGCTGAGCCTGCTGCGGCTGCGGCTGCGGCTGCTGAGCCTGCTGCTGCGCGAGCGGGTTGGGCACGACCTGCGTGGCCTCGCTCGGAGCCCCGCCCTGCTGTTGCTGGGGCTGTTGCTGCGGAGCGGACTGGGCGGCGTCTCCCCAGCTGAACGCCGGAGGGAACGGGCTGGACTGCTGTTGTTGTTGCTGCTGCTGCTGAGGGAATCCACCGGACTGCGGTCCCGCCTGCTGCGGGAATCCACCGGACTGCGGCCCAGCCTGCGGCTGCTGCTGCGGAAAACCGCCGGAAGACGGGTCCTGCTGCGGGAAGCCGCCGGATGCGGGACCGTTCTGCCCGTTCTGGGCTCGACCTAGCACGGCGTCGCGCCGCTGGCGGTACTCCTCGGCGGAAATCCGCCCCGCCGCGAGTTCGGCGTCGAGATTTTGCAGCTCGTCTTGCCAGGTCACCGATGCGCCCTTTCCCGGATTTCGCTCGACCGCCCCCATTGCGATCGACCGCCATTCTGGCACCCGCAAGGGGGAACGCGGGGCACCGGCCGGATAACGATCCGACGCGCGGTCTGGCCCGACCAGGCCGCGAGAAGGTAATGGGTCCACAACCGTCAGGTCGCGGGCTAGGCTACGCAGCGTTGACTTCTCCGGCCGGGGACATGACTTGATGGGGTGATCTGGGTGGATGACGCGCGGGTCGTCCACACCCGCCCGGAGTGGTTCGCCGAACCGCACCACGGGTTCGCCTGGATCCGCATGATCGGCGCGCTCGTGGTGATCTACGGGCACAGCTCACCGCTGGCCGGATCGGGCGACCTGTTCCCTGCGGACTGGCCGGTGCAGCCCGACGAGGGCGTCCTCATGGGCTTCTTCGCGATGAGTGGCTTCCAGATCACGGAGAGTTGGGTCCGAGACCCTCATCCGGGCAGGTTCGCCGCGAAGCGGGTCCTGCGTCTGTGGCCGCCGATGCTCACGGTCTCGCTGGCGATGGCGCTGATCGTCGGCCCGATGATCACGACCCTGTCCGTCGGCGACTACTTCGCGGCCAACGGCACCTGGGGCTACATCGTCAACAACGCCGGCCTGCTCACGCTGAAGCACGAGCTGCCGGGCGTGTTCGTGGACAACCCGTGGCCGAACGCGGTGAACGGGTCGCTGTGGACGCTGCCGATGGAGCTGATCGCCTACGCGGGTCTCTACGCGTTGCTGCTGGTCGGCGCCGCGAAGCACCGCTACCGCTGGTTGATGGTGGTGGCGCTGATCGGGCTGATCGCGTGGGACCGCCACCTGGAGCAGCTGCCGGGTTCGGAGTCGGCGGGCTCGTTCTTCAGCGTGCCGGTCGAGTCGCTGGTGGCGTTCCTGGTCGCGTTCGCCTTCGGCGTGCTGCTCAACCTGTACCGGATCCCGCTGTCGCCGTTGGCGGCCGGCGCCGGCCTGGTGGTGCTGGTGCTGATGCCCAACAGCATCACCGGCTCGTTCTGGATGACCTTCGCGGTCAGCTACGCGGTGGTGGTGGCCGGGCACTTCTGGCCGTCGCGGCTGACGGTGCCGGGCGTGTGGGTCAACGGCAGCTACGGCGTGTACGTGTGGGGCTTCCCGATCCAGCAGCTGCTGGCGATGGCCGGGATCCGCAACCAGTGGCTGATGCTGATCTGCGCCGCCCCGCTGGCCTACTGCATCGGCACGCTGTCCTGGAAGTTCGTCGAAGAGCCGACGCTGAAGCTGCGGCACTACTTCACCCCGGCGCCGAAGAAGAAGAAACCCGAGCCGGTCGAGGACGATCCGGACGACCTCGACGACGCCGACGATGCCGAGGTCGATCCGGAAGACATCGACGATCTCGACGAGCTGGAACCGGACGAGCCGGAACCGGTCACGCCCGCGCACGAGGCGACGACCAAGCGCCGCCCGCTGCCCCGCCCACCAGCGCCCAGCCCGGCAGCGCCCATTCCGGCGGCGCCCAGCCCGGAGCCGCCGCCCCGCGCCCGTCCCGGCCGCCCGGGAGGCAGGCCCGTGAGCGGCGCCTCGCGGCCGAGCACGCCACCCAACGGCACTCCACGCCCCGGCGGATCGCCGAGCGATGCCGCACGCCCGGGAAGCGGCACCCCGCGCCCAGGCGGACCGCCGAGCGACGCCCCGCGCCCGGGAAGCGCTCCGAACGGCATCGACAGGCCGCGCACCGGTACTCCGCCGAGGGGCACGCGAGTCGACCGCGCCGACGGCGCGCCCCGACCGGACGGTCCGCACGGCGCCCGGCTCAACGGCCTTCCGATGAACGGCGCCCCGCTGCCGCCTGCGCGCACCCGCCGCTCGGCGGAGCAACGGCCGCCCCGCTTGCCCGCGCCGCAGGCGGAAGACTCAGTGCTGGCCAAGCGGCTGTCCGGGGACCTGGACTCCGGGCCGCCACCGGCCCGGCCACCGGCCCGCCGCCCCGGCGGTCGGCACTCCCGCCCCGAGCCGCCACCGGTCCCGGAGGAGGAAACCCGGCCGGTCCGGCCGTATCCCAAGCGGCAGGACGGTTCGTGAGCACCGCGTACCCTCGGATGCATGGCGCTTTTCGGTGACAAGACCAGGCTGATCGACCCGGCCGAGGCCCTGCCGGGTCGGTCCACCCCGCTCGCGGTGGCGGAGGAGCACGCGGTGTTCCCGGACCGCCGGATCGTGCCGCCGTTCCCGGCGGGCTACGCCACCGCGGTGGTCGGCATGGGCTGTTTCTGGGGCGCGGAGCGAACCTTCTGGCGCACCGACGGCGTGTGGTCGACGGCGGTCGGCTACGCCGGAGGCTTCACCCCGAACCCGACGTACGAAGAGGTGTGTTCGGGCCGGACCGGCCACACCGAGGCGGTCCTGGTGGTCTTCGACCCGGCGGTGATCAGCTACCAGCAGGTCCTGAAGGTCTTCTGGGAGAACCACGACCCGACGCAGGGCATGCGCCAGGGCAACGACATCGGCACCCAGTACCGCTCGGCGATCTACTACGCCGGCGAAGACCAGAAGGCGGAAGCGGAAGCCAGCGCGGCGGCCTTCCAAAAGGCCCTGGCGACGGCGGGACTCGGCGAGATCACCACGGAAATCGCCCCGCTCAAGGACTTCTACTACGCGGAGACCTACCACCAGCAGTACCTGAGCGACGCCAAGAACCCCAACGGCTACTGCGGCCTGGGCGGCACGGGAGTCTCCTGCCCGGTGGGCCTCAACATCCCGAACGAGAGCTGATCGGGGCGGTCGGCGCAGCTCAAGAACGCCGCGCAGGTTCGGACTTTCCCGAACATGCTCGAACGACCGCGGAGTGCTCGAATCAGGCGTCGTGGTGGTTCGCGCCGAGGATGTGCGGGTGGAGGTTGGCTGCTTCGGCCGGGGTCGTGCAGCCCGTCATCATCAGGGTTTGGGCGAATTCCGCCGTTATCCGGCGCAGGACGCTCAGAACGCCCTGCATTCCGCCGCGGGCCAGGCCGTAGAGAACCTGCCGTCCGATCAACACCGACGACGCGCCCAGCGCGAGCGCCCGGACCACATCCGTGCCGGTCGTGATCCCGCTGTCGACCATCACGTCGAAGCCGCGGTCGGTCGCGTGCAGCGCCCGGTTCACGCGCGGCAGAGCGAGCGCGGTCGGCAGCGCGCAATCCAGTTGCCGCCCGCCGTGGTTGGACACCACCACCCCGGCCGCGCCGGCGGCCTGGGCTCGCTGCGCGGCCTCGGGTGACAGGATTCCCTTGACGTACACGGGCAATCGCGTCGAAGCGATGAGTTCTTCGATGTCCGACCAGCTCAGCGAGGGATCGATCTCGGCGCTGCCGGCCATGACCGGTTCGACGTCGGCCCCGGGCCGGTAGCCGACGAGCCGTTCCCGCTCCGAGCCCCGCCGAACGGGGGCATCCACGGTGATCAGGAGCGCGACGCAGCCGGCGTCCTCGGCGCGCGCGACCAACTGCCGCCGCAGTGCGGCGTCCCACAGCCAGTAGAGCTGAAAAGCGCAGCGGGCCCCGGACTTGGCGATGTCCTCGATCCGGGCGGAAGCCATGGTCGACACGGCGACGGGAACCCCGACCTCGGCGCAAGCGGCGGCGATCTCCAGATCCCCGTGCGGCCAAACCTGCCCGGGAATCCCCATCGGAGCAACGGCGATCGGAGCCTCCGAAGCGACCCCGAAAACGACGGAACCGCTGGAACGGCGCGAAACGTCGACGGGCAACCGGTGTTCGAGGAAGACGCTGTCCCAGGCCCGCCGGTTGGCGCGCTTGGAAGTCTCCTCAGCCCCGGCAGCCCCGAAGACGAAAGCCCAGGTGGGCTCGCTGAGCACCGCGCGAGCGGCGGCCTCCTCGGCAGCAGAGGTGAAAGGCGCAGGTGGTTCCTCCGCCATCGCAACAACCTTTCTACCCACCAAAACCGACGAAACCATGATGAGCCCCACCACCCACCACGAAAAGGTCCATTCAGCTGCATGCCCAACAAAACCCACCCGAAACCCAACCCCGGCAACCACCCCGAAAACCCAAACCAAACCAGCAACCAAACCCCACGGCCGAAGGCCGCCAAAACCCGAACACGGCCGAAGGTCGCCAACCCACCCACCAACACGGCCGAAGGCCGACGAGCCACCCACCACACGGCCGAAGGCCGACGAACCAGCACGTCACCACCAACACGGCCGAAGGCCGACGACCCGACGCAAACATCGTCTTGCGAACGAGAGCGCCCAGCCCAACCATCGACCCATGACGGACCACGTATACCGAGTAACCGAAGTAGTGGGCTCCTCGAAAGAAGGAGTGGACGACGCAATAAGAAAAGCGGTGAAAAGAGCATCCCAAACGCTGAGAAACGTGGACTGGTTCGAGGTGACGAACGTGAGAGGCCACGTGGAGAACAACGAACTGGCCCACTACCAGGTAACCCTGAAAATAGGATTCCGCCTGGAAACCTAAAAGAAACGCCCGAACAAACTCATCCAAGCTGCCGCAGCGAAGCCAGGCAGCGGCCAAGATGCCAAGGCGCCGCGATGATGCGAAGGCCGGGATGAAGCGGGCCGAAGCGAAGCAAGGCCCCAGGGGGAAGCTGGTAGCCGAGCAGGCCGGGAACGCCACCCCTCGCAAGGAGCAAGCAAGAGGCGACCACCGCACCGTAGGGGGCTTGGGGGGATTCGATCCCCCCAAAGAAATGGCGAGGAGCCGAGGTCGAACGAAGTCGACACACGGCTCCCAGCTCCGAGCGGATGACGGGACTCGAACCCGCGACCCTCACCTTGGCAAGGTGATGCGCTACCAGCTGCGCTACATCCGCATATTCAGCGCCCTGTTGGGCTGTTGGGCTGTTGGTGACTACTTTAGCTCATCGTTTCAAGACCGTTCACCGGGGGTCCCTCAACGGGTCGGAGAGCCCGTCGCTCGGGTCGGGGTGATGCGCAGGAGGACGCGGTGTTCTTCCTGCATGGCCCGGCGGTAGGCGGCCCAGTCCTCGTGTTCGCCGGAGATGCTGCGGTAGTACTCCTCGAGGAGGGGGAGGGCGGCCGGGAGTTCGACGATTTCGACGGTGCCTTCGACCTGGATCCAGTGGCCGAAGAACTGGTCGGGCAGGACGCACAGCCAGGCTCGCGGGTCGCGGCGCAGGTTGCGCACTTTGGCGGCGCCAGCGACAGTGCTGACGGTGACGTGTCCGGCGCTGTCCGTGGTGGTCAGCACCGGTGTCATCTGGGGTGTGCCGTCGGCGCGGAGCGTGCTGAGCACGGCGCGGTGCTGGTTGCCGATCACTTCGCGGGCTTCGTCGAGATCCACTGCGACCTCCCGTGCGGTGCCTGGTGACAGCCGTGGTCTTGGGGGACCACGGTAGCGATTGCGCTGGTCGCGCGGTATTCGCCGCGGCTGGTCGTTGGGGGGAGTTCATGGGGATGGGTGAGGATGTCGCCGGGGGCGTGCAGCCGGACGACCAGGTGCTGCTGGAGCGGTTGCGGGCGGGTGATGATCTCGCTTACGGCGATCTGTACCGGCGGCATGCGCCTGTGGTGCGGCGGTTCGCGTTGAGCATGCCGCGGCCCGGGATCGACGTCGACGATGTGGTCGCCGAGGTGTTCTTGCGCACATTGCGCGCGGTTCGGGGCGGGTGCGGGCCGCGGGATGCGATCCGCACCTACTTGTTCACGGTGGTGCGCCGGGTGCTGGGGGAGTGGGTGGCCGCTCGTCGGGACGAACCGATGAACGCCGACGAGTTGGGCGAGCACGCGCCTCGGCAGCGCGATCACCAGTTCGTGCAGGCCGAGGGCGAGTTGCTGGCCCGCGCGTTCCACCGGTTGCCGGCGCGTTGGCGCGAGGTCCTGTGGCAGACCGAGGTGGAGGGGCATCGGCCCGCCAGCCTGGCCGATCAGCTGGGATTGACGCCGAATGCGACGGCGGTGCTGGCGCACCGGGCGCGGCGCGGGCTGCGGGAGGCGTACGAGCAGGCGGCGGAGGTGCCGAGTCGCCGGGCTGCGGGGTGTTTGCGCCGCGCCTGATCGGTCGCGTCCGGGGTTGGCCGGACGCCACTCGTGATCGACAATGGGCCTGGTTCGGGGACGACTATCACCCGTCGGGCCCATGACGCACGCGGTACCGTTGCTTCACGCTCGGTGACCGACGGGATTCGAGTGGCGAGACGATGTTCCGAAGCGACCAGCCCGGGTGGGCGGGGAGGCGACGATGAACCGGGTGGTGCGGGGTTCCGACGGCCGGGAGTGGACCATCAAGGCGAGCGTGGAGTGGTCCAACCCGATCGCGGCGGACGAGTTCGAGCATGACGTGAACGGGGGCTCGGCACCGGCGATCCTGATGGGCGCGGTGTTCCTGTTCCTGGTCGTGATGTTCGTGGTGTGGACGCCGGCCGAGGTGTACGTGCCGAGCTGGTTGATCTTGCTGCTGATCGCGGGCGTGTTGTTCTTCCCGGTCCGCTGGGTGCTGCGGCGCCCGTGGACGGTCACCGCGGCCACGCCGGGCGACCACGACGAGAACCCGCCGGAGACCTGGGTGGGCGTGATGCGCGGTTTCTTCGACGTGCGCCAGGAGGTTTCGTCGGTGGCCCGGCACATCGAGCTGTACGCGGAGCCGGACATGAACGGCAGCCTGCAACCCGTCGAGTAGCCCTGCACCGTTAGAGGTAATCGGGTGCGGCGTCGGCTGCGGTAGGGCGGGTAGTTGTCTTCAAGCGGCGCAGCCGCTTAGCCCACCCTCGCAGCTCGCACCGCCACGGGTTCACGGTGCCCACCCCTCCGGGGGTCTTCCAGCGAGGACAGCCCCGACGCGTCGTATTTGGTCATACGTGCGTCGGGGATCCCAAGCGAGAAGGCGACGGTAATTCCCGCAGGGGACCGCCACCCGCACCGCTACGCAAAACAAGTTTTGTACGGGCTTTTCGCCGGGTTGGTCTGCACACTGGACCGGTGCCGGAACTTCCCGAGGTGGAGGCGTTGGCCCAGCACCTCCGCGACAACGCCGTGGGCCGGACCGTCGAGCGCGTCGACGTCTCGTCGATGAGCGTGTTGAAGACGGCGAGTCCGCCGTGGACCGAGCTGCACGGTCGTGCCGTCACCGATGCGGTGCGGCACGGCAAGTACCTGGATCTCGATTGCGGCGGGCTGCACCTGGTCTGCCACCTGGCGCGGGCCGGCTGGCTGCGCTGGTCGGACAACCTGTCGCCGGCGCCGCCGAAGCCCGGCAAGGGGCCGATCGCGCTGCGGGTGCACCTGGGTGGCGCGGGTTTCGACCTGACCGAGGCCGGCACCCAGAAGAAGCTGGCGGCCTGGGTCGTCGCGTCGCCGGCGGAGGTGCCGGGGATCGCGAAGCTGGGGCCGGATGCGTTGGGCCTGGACCTCGCCGGGTTGACCGCGGTCTTGGCCGGGCGCACTGAGCGGATCAAGACGCTGCTCACCGACCAGTCCGCGCTGGCCGGGATCGGCAACGCCTATTCCGACGAGATCCTGCACGCCGCGAAGCTGTCGCCGTTCGCGACGGCGGGCAAGCTCGACGCCGCCGCGGTCGAGCGGCTGCACGGCAGCATGCGGGAGATCTTGCAGGACGCCGTGCGGCGTTCGCTGAAGCAGGACGCGGCGCGGCTGAAGGCGGAGAAGCGGTCGGGGATGCGGGTGCACGGGCGCGCCGGATTGCCGTGCCCGGTGTGCGGTGACGCGGTCCGGGAGGTGTCCTTCGCGGACCGGTCGATGCAGTACTGCCCGACCTGCCAGACCGGTGGCAAGTTGCTGGCGGATCGCCGGTTGTCCCGTTTGCTGAAGTAGTTGTCCACAGTCTGTGGACAATTCGGCCGGTTGTGCACAGCCCGTTGCCGCTGGTTGGACGTTCTTTTTCCGCTGAACGGAATAGTAAGGTACCGCTTACCGATGGAAACGGTGCACTGAGCGTAGCCGTCTTGATTCCAAGCGTGGCGGACGTGAAGATTGATGTTGTGCCGGAGATGTTGACTGAGCGGACGGTCCTGACCACGCTCGCCGCACTCGCCGTGCTCAGCATGTTCGTGCTGCTGTGCCGGGCGCGCCGGGTGAGCACGTCGGTGGAAGACGCCACGTTGGCGGCGCTGCACCGGGTGACCAGTGCGGCTCCCCACCTGCGGGCTGGGCTGACCCAGGAATCCGCCGACAAGACCGCGCCGCACCTGCGGGAGCTGCTGGCGTGCGTGGCCGTCGGCATCGTCGACGCCGACGGCACGCTGCTGAGCTGGGACGGCGAGGCGAACTACCACTACTCCGACCTGCGGACCAAGATCGAGCAGGTGCTGCGCACCGGCAAGCGCGAATTCCTCGACCACGGCGACGTGACCTGCGACCACCGGCCCTGCCCGATGCGGCACGCCGTGGTGGTGCCGCTGGAGGTCGAGGGCGAGATCCGCGGCGTGCTGACCGTCATCGCCGGCGGCGACCGCAAGCGGCTGCTGCGCGCGGCCGCCGAGGTCGCCAACCACGTGTCGACCCAGCTGGAACTGGCCGAACTGCAGGAGTCCAGGGAGCGGCTGGCCAAGGCCGAGGTGCGGGCGCTGCGCGCGCAGATCTCGCCGCACTTCATCTACAACGCGCTGAACACCATCGGCTCGCTGATCCGCACCGACCAGGAGCACGCGCGGGACCTGCTGCAGGAGTTCGCCGACTTCACCCGCTACTCGTTCCGCACCAGCGGTCTCTACACCACGCTCGCCGACGAGATCCGCAACATCGACCGCTACCTCACGCTGGAGAGCGCCCGCTTCGGCCCGGACCGGCTGAACGTGCAGCTCAAGATCGCCCCGGAGGTGCTGCCGGTGGTGGTGCCGTTCCTGGCGCTGCAACCGCTGGTGGAGAACGCCGTCCGGCACGGCCTGGCGACCAAGCCCGGCGGCGGCACGGTGTCGGTGATCGCCGAGGACAACGGCACCGAGGCGTTGATCAGCGTGGACGACGACGGCATCGGGATGGATCCGGAGCTGCTCGACGCGGAACTGGCCAACGCACACCTGACCGGCGCGCACGTCGGCCTCGGCAACATCAACAACCGGATGCGGGCCACCTTCGGCAACGACTACGGGCTGGTCGTGGAGACCGAGAAGGGCGCGGGCATGAAGGTCATCATGCGGGTGCCGAAGTTCGCGCCGGGCGTGCGGCCGGTGCCGCCGCAGTCGATCGACGAGCCGAGCGTCGGGCTGGCGGCCGGGCCGCAGCTGAGCCGGTAACGTCGAGGTATGAACGAGAAGGCGCCGCAGAAGTTCACCGACATGTTGACCGGGAAGCTGTCCGCGAAGCTGCCGGGCAAGCTCGCTGAGCGCGCCGAGCGCGGCCCGGTGGTCGCCGTGGTGAAGCTGCACGGCGTCATCACGCCGACGGCGTCGCCGATGAGCCGGCCGACGATTTCGCTGCAGGCCGTTGAATCCGCGCTGACCCGCGCGTTCGGGCACGACCGACTCAGTGCCGTGGTGCTGTCGATCAACTCGCCGGGCGGATCGCCGACTCAGTCGGCGCTGGTGGCGGATCGGATCCGGGGCCTGGCCGAGGAGAAGCAGGTGCCGGTGCTGGCGTTCTGCGAGGACGTCGCGGCCTCCGGCGGCTACTGGCTGGCCTGCGCGGCCGACGAGATCTACGCGCACTCGACGTCGCTGGTCGGCTCCGTCGGCGTGGTCAGCTCGGGCTTCGGGCTCACCGGGCTGCTGGAGAAGCTCGGCGTGGAGCGCCGGGTGCACACCGCGGGAACGCACAAGGTGCGGCTCGACCCGTTCCGCCCGGAGAAGGACGAGGACGTGCAGTGGCTGCGCGGCCTGCAGGACGAGCTGCACGAGCAGTTCCGCGCCTGGGTCAGCAAGCGCCGCGGCGACAAGCTCGACGGCGCCGACGACGACCTGTTCTCCGGCGAGATCTGGACCGGCGTGAAGGCCGAAGAACTTGGGCTGGTCGACGGCTTGGG
This sequence comes from Saccharopolyspora sp. NPDC050389, assembly GCF_040655595.1. Lineage (NCBI taxonomy): Bacteria > Bacillati > Actinomycetota > Actinomycetes > Pseudonocardiales > Pseudonocardiaceae > Saccharopolyspora > Saccharopolyspora sp. NPDC050389. The sequence continues at coordinate 24,008 of NZ_JBFAKG010000001.1, read as the reverse complement.
CACCCTGCGGGGCATCGTGAAGGACAGGTTCCCGGACGCGCACCTGCTGACGGTGGAGCCGCGGAAGCCGCTGCTGGCCCGGCTCGGCATGTCGTCCTCGGTCCGGCTCGGCGGCAGCGGCGGCGCGGACACCGTGCTCGCCGCCGTGGAGGCGCTGGAGCACCGCGCGATGTGGAACCGCTTCGGGCTCTGAGGATCAAGGCCGTTTTCGAACGTCCCGATCGAGCTTTCCGAAATTTGAAGCCAGATCAGTGCCCGTGAGCGTTTTGGGGTGTCATAGCGCCCCAAATCACTCACGGGCCCAGGCGGAACCGTTGCTGGGACCGGCGAATCCCTTGTGAACACAGGGTAATCGGACCGGTTGCACTGTGTAGATCTTGTTGCCGAGTGGCTCACTCGTTCGGCCTCATGCAATAGGCCGATCAGGCTAAAAACATTGCCGCTGAGCCAGATTCCGCGCTGCGCACCCCCGGTGTCCAGCGCGCTCCGTAAGCAACTAGTTTGGTTGTCAGGCGTGACTGACCTCACTCGTCGGCTCTCGGGTGGCACGAGGCTGCGTCAGCGGGTGGGGGCCGACACTCGATCATGGACAGTGCGCCGTGGGCGCGGCAGGATATGGCGTTGCAGTGAGTACACGAGAGAATCCAGCGGGTCTCGTCGTTCTGGCCGTCGACGACGAGATGGCCGGCTTGGACGAGATGAAATACCTGCTCGGCAACAACACGCGGGTCGGGCGGGTGCTGACCGCGTTCGACGCGGCCGAGGCGCTGCGCCTGCTGCGCAGCGACGATCCCGAGCTGCTCGGCAGGCGCGACGACGACGAGTCCATTGTGGACGCCGTGTTCGCGGACGTGTCGATGCCCGGGCTCAGCGGGATGGAGCTGGCCAGGGTGCTCACCGCCTTCCGCAATCCTCCGGCCCTGGTGTTCATCACCGGGCATGAGGAGAACGCGCTGGAGGCGTTCGAGGTCGGCGCGCTGGACTACATCATGAAGCCGGCCAACGCCGAGCGCGTCGACCGCGCATTGCGCACGATCGAGAAGAACAAGGCCCAGGCGGCCAAGGGTTCTCGCGCGCTGGAGGCGCCGGCGGCCGACGATGACGAGGTCATCCCGGTCGAACTCGCCGGCACCACCCGGATGATCCCGCGCAAGGACGTGCGGTGGGTCGAGGCGCAGGGCGACTACGCGCGGCTGCACACGGCCGAGGATTCACACCTGGTGCGAATCCCGTTGGCACAGTTGGAAGAACGCTGGGCAGAGGCCGGTTTCCTGCGCATCCACAGGTCGTTCCTGGTGTCGTTGCCGCTGGTCACCGAGCTGCGCATGTCGTCGTCCGGGTACTCGGTGGTGCTCGGCGGCGGGCCGTCGAAGGAGCTGCCGGTCAGCAGGCGGCACACCCGCGAGCTGAAGGACCGGCTGGTCCGGGCGCCGCGGCAGGGCTGGGGCCAGCCATGAACCGCGGTTCGGCGGGATGAGCCCGGACCACGGCTTCGACATCCGCGCGCGGCTGGGCGATGCGACGCCCCGGCCGCGCCGCAAGCGCGTCGTGCTCGCCGACCGCCGGACCCGGCAGGTCGCGCGCACCATCATGGAGCTGGAGGAGCAGACCAGCGTCGGCGAGGTGCTGGTCCGGCACCTGGTGAAGGTGCAGCTGCGCAGCGCGCTGGTGCTGACCGGCGTGGTCGCGGGCGTGCTGCTCGGGCTGCCGGTGCTGTTCTGGGTGGTGCCGTCGATCGGCGACTTCGAGGTGCTCGGCTTCCGGCTGCCGTGGCTGCTGCTCGGCGTCCTGAGCTACCCGTTCCTGGTGCTGATCGGGTACCTGTGCACCCGCAGCGCGGAGCGGCACGAGCGGGACTTCATCCACATGGTGGAGCAATGACCCGCATGATCGACGACGGATTTCCACACACCTGGGGCGGCGCGGTGCGATGGTTTCGAATTCCTGGTCCCTGCTAGGGATCGTGCTGATCGTCGCGGCGACCCTGGGCATCGGGCTCTGGGGTTCCCGGTCGGCGCGCACCACCTCCGACTTCTCCGCGGCGCGGCAGCTGGTGCGCGAAGAGCGCAACGCGGTGGCGATCTCCGGTGAGTACCTGTCGGCGGCGTCGTTCCTGGGCATCGCGGGCCTGGTGCTCAAGGACGGCGTGGACGCGCTGTGGTATCCGATCGGCTTCGCGGCCGGATATCTGGCGCTGATGCTGTTCGTCGCCGCGCCGATGCGTCGCTCCGGCGCGTACACGCTGCCCGACTTCGCCGAGGCCAGGCTGGGTTCGCTGCGGTTGCGGTCGCTGTGCACCGTGCTGGTGGTGGTGATCGGCTGGCTCTACCTGGTGCCGCAGCTGCAGGCCGCCGGGCTGACGCTGGCGGCGATCGTCGGACTGCACTACTGGGTGGGCGTTTTCGCGGTCGCGGTGATCGTGCTGCTCACCGTGGCGACCGGCGCGCTGCGCGCCGTCACGTTGGTGCAGGGCTTCCAGTACTGGGTGAAGCTGTTCGCGATCACGGTGCCCGCGTTCGCATTGTTCCTGGTCTTTGCCAATGGGCCGCCGCACCAGGCGCTCGACGAGCCGCTGCCGCCGGTCTTGCCGCGCGAGACGACGGTGCACATCGACACCGACGTGCGGTTGCGGGTCAGCGAGCCGGTGTGGGCGGCCGAAGGCGCCGGCGCGATCTACCTGCAGCCCGGCGAGTACTCGATGGCGGCGGGCACCGAGCTGCGATTCCCGGCGGGCGCGGCGGTTCCGGTCGTCGCGGCGGCCGAGGCGGACAACGCGACCTGGCTGCGGCCGCACGGCGACGGCGTTTCCGGGCTGCTCGAAACGTATTCGGTGCTGATCGCGACCTTCCTGGGCACGATGGGCCTGCCGCACGTGCTCGCCCGCTTCTACACCAACCCCAGCGGAGCCGGCGCGCGCCGCACCACGCTGTTCGTGCTGGCGATGCTCGGCGCGTTCTACCTGTTCCCGACGATCTTCGGGATGCTCTCCCGCCTGTACGTGCCGCAGTTGCTGGTCACCGGCGAGACCGATGCCGCGGTTCTGCTGCTGCCGCAGGCGATGCTGGACAACTGGGCGGGCGGGCTGCTCGCGGCGATCACCGCGGCCGGGGCCTTCGCCGCCTTCCTGTCGACCTCCTCCGGCCTGGTGGTGAGCGTGGCCGGCGTGCTGTCGTCGCGCGACGCGCTGCGCGGCCGGACGCTCGACTTCCGGCTGGCGGCGGTGTTGACCTGCCTGGTGCCGACGTTGCTTGCGCTCCCCGCGGACTGCCACGACATCGCACGCAGCGTGGGATTGGCGTTCGCGATGGCCGCTTCCACGTTCTGCCCGGTGCTGGTGCTCGGGATCTGGTGGCGCGGGCTCACCGCCGCGGGTGCCGCCAGCGGCATGGTGGTCGGCGGCGGCCTGGTGCTGATCGCGGTGGCGTGCACGCACTTCATCGGGGACGCGGCGGGCTGGTGGGCGACGCTGGCCGGGCAGCCGGCGCTGGTCACCGTGCCGATCGCGTTCGCGGTGACCGCGCTGGTCAGCGTGGCGACCCGGGCGCGAGTGCCGGCCGGGGTGGGGCGGGTGATGCTGCGGCTGCACGCGCCGGATCGGCTCGGCTTCTTCGACGGTCGGCTCAGCGCGGATACCGAGGAGCAGGCGCCGACCGAGGGCCGCCACCAACGCTGAACGTGATCAGGAGTCGTGTTCTTTGAACTGTTTGGGTGGATTCACCGTCGAATGTAATTACCATTCGTGTTTTTTGGTATGAACCAGTGGAAAATCAATAGGCTGAACGGGTGAAATCGATCCGGTGAGGGTGCAATTCAGCGCGTCCGCTTGGCCTCGGATAACTTCACTCGATCGTTAGCTTGCGTACTCCCAACGGGGCTTCACAGCAGTGGTCGAACTACGTAGCGTTCCCGCGTTGAACTGATCCAGCAGGCTCCCGTACCGGCGGCACCCGGGACGGAGCCTTTTCTTGTGGGAGGAACGCCGTGAGCACCACGGACCAAATCGGGTCCGGGTCCGGTATTGACGCCGAAACCTGGGCCGCTGCCCAAAGCAGCCCCGAATTCACCACCCTGCGACGCAGACTGCGCAACTTCGTCTTCCCGGTCTCGGCACTGTTCCTGACCTGGTACCTGGTCTACGTGCTGCTCGCCGACTACGCGCACGGCTTCATGAGCATCAAGCTGGTCGGCAACATCAACGTCGGCCTCGTGCTGGGCCTGCTGCAGTTCGTGTCCACGTTCGCCATCACCACCTGGTACGTGCGCTTCGCCAACCGGAACCTCGACCCGGTCGCCGAGGAGATCCGCGAATCCCTGGAGGGCGGCGCGGCCGAGAAGGCTCCGGCCGAGAAGGCCGAAGACGCCGAGAAGGACTCGGCGGACGACGGCGAGGCCCCGGAGAAGTCCGAGGACGACAGCGTCGAGAAGGACTCGGCGGACGACGGCGAGGCCCCGGAGAAGTCCGAGGACGACAGCGTCGAGAAGGACTCGGCGGACGACGGCGAGGCCCCGGAGAAGTCCGAGGACGACAGCGTC
>NZ_JBFAKG010000001.1:0-19380 GCF_040655595.1 Saccharopolyspora sp. NPDC050389 | reverse complement strand
GCGTCGAGAAGGACTCGGCGGACGACGGCGACGCCGAGAAGGTCGGCGCCAAGAAGGACGACTCCGAAGGAGGCCAGAAGTGACCGCCGCACTTTCCCCGCTGGCCCAAGGCGAAACCGCGAACAACAGCGCGCTCAACATCGGCATCTTCGCACTGTTCGTCGTGGTCACCATGGTCATCGTGTTCCGGGCCAGCCGGAACACCAAGACCGCCTCCGACTACTATGCGGGCGGCCGCGCGTTCACCGGCCCGCAGAACGGCATCGCCATCGCCGGTGACTACCTGTCGGCGGCGTCGTTCCTCGGCATCGCCGGCGCGATCGCGGTCTACGGCTACGACGGCTTCCTTTACTCCATCGGCTTCCTGGTCGCCTGGCTGGTGGCGCTGCTGCTGGTCGCGGAGCTGCTGCGGAACACCGGCAAGTACACGATGGGCGACGTGCTCAGCTTCCGGATGAGGGAACGTCCGGTGCGCACCGCCGCGTCGCTGTCCACCCTGGCCGTGACGTTCTTCTACCTCCTCGCGCAGATGGCCGGTGCCGGTGGCCTGGTCGCGCTGCTGCTGGGCATCACGAACAAGACCGGCCAGGCCGCGGTGATCTTCGTCGTCGGCGCGCTGATGATCGTGTACGTGCTGGTCGGCGGCATGAAGGGCACCACCTGGGTGCAGATCATCAAGGCGGTGCTGCTGATCGCCGGCGCCTTCGTGATGACCATCTGGGTGCTCGCCATGTACGGCTTCAACCTGTCGGGGCTGCTCGGCGCGGCCGCCGACGTCGCCGGGGACAAGGTGCTCAACCCGGGCGCCCAGTACGGCAAGACCGAGATCAGCAAGCTGGACTTCGTCTCGCTGGGCATCGCGCTGGTGCTGGGCACCGCGGGCCTGCCGCACGTGCTGATGCGCTTCTACACCGTGCCCACCGCCAAGGAAGCCCGCCGCTCGGTGGTCTGGGCGATCTGGCTGATCGGCCTGTTCTACCTGTTCACGCTGGTCCTGGGCTACGGCGCCGGGGCGCTGGTCGGCTCCGACGTGATCAAGAAGGCGCCGGGCGGGGTGAACTCGGCGGCGCCGCTGCTGGCGCTGGAGATCGGCGGCCCGCTGCTGCTGGGCTTCATCTCCGCGGTCGCGTTCGCGACGATCCTGGCGGTCGTCGCCGGCCTGACGATCACCGCGTCCGCCTCGTTCGCGCACGACATCTACGCGAACGTGATCAAGAAGGGCAAGGTCGACGACAAGGGCCAAGAGGTCAAGGTCGCCCGGATCACCGCGGTGGTCATCGGCATCGTGTCGATCCTGGGCGGCATCGCGGCCAACGGCCAGAACATCGCGTTCCTGGTGGCGCTGGCGTTCGCGGTCGCCGCTTCGGCGAACCTGCCGACGCTGCTGTACTCGCTGTTCTGGAAGCGGTTCAACACCAACGGCGCGCTGTGGAGCATCTACGGCGGTCTGGCGGTCACCATCGGGCTGATCGTCCTCTCGCCCGCCGTTTCCGGCGCCGAGGACGCGATGTTCCCGTCGCTGGACTTCGCGCTGTTCCCGCTGAAGAACCCGGGCCTGGTGTCGATCCCGGTGTCCTTCCTGCTCGGCTACCTCGGCACGGTGCTGAGCAAGGAGCCGTCCAACGAGGAGAAGCACGCGGAGATGGAGGTCCGGTCGCTGACCGGCGCCGGCGCGGAGAAGGCCGTCTCGCACTGACGCGCTGAACCGCTCCATCCTGAAACAGGCGCCCCGTCCGGCCGTGAGCCGGGCGGGGCGCTTTGTCATGGATCGTTCGCGTCAGGCGGCGCTCAGCTCGGATTCGGCGGCCGTGAAGTGCACTTCCCACATGTCGCCGTCGGCTCGGCGAGGTGGGACGCGAGCCAGCAGGGCCTGCACGCGCGGGTCGGTCATCCGCACGAACCCGGCGAACCGCGGCGATCCGCCGCCCTCCGGAACCGTCGCCAGATGTCCCCAGTCGCTGCCGTTCGGCCAGCGGATAATGGCTCGACGAGACATGGCTTTCCTTCCTGCCGGGCGGATTCCGCGAACGGATCTGAATCGAACAAGCACACTGTGGCACGGAACATCACGAAAACGGCGATTTCTTCGGGATCTCCGACCGAAAGCGTGATCAACTACGAAATGGTCTCGTGTTATCGCAGGTGGGGGCGGGTTTGCTCGGGCTGCGGGTTGCTCGTGAGGCATCCACCGGCGCGAAAAGCGAGTCTCTTACGCGGGCACCACGCATCGCGTGGCAGCATCGGGGTGTGACTACTCCAGTTCCCGGTCATCAGGTGCCCGGCGTGCAGCCGGAAGAGCTACCCGCCCAGCTGCCCGAGGGCAGCGTGCTGCTCGACGTGCGCGAGGCGAACGAGTGGCAGGCCGGGCACGCGCCCGAGGCCGTGCACCTCCCGATGAGCGAGCTCGTGCAGCGGCTCGACGAGATCCCGGAGGCCGACCAGGTCTTCGTGATCTGCCGCTCCGGCGGCCGGTCGGCGAAGGTCGCCGCGTATCTCAACGCCAACGGCTGGGACGCGGTGAACGTCGAGCGCGGCATGAACGGCTGGTCGGCCATCGGGCGACCGCTGGTCTCCGACGACGCCGACGGCGAGCCGTACGTGCTGTGACCGCCCGACCTCCCGGCCCCGGCCGGCCGCGCGTGGAGTGGGTCGCCACTCCACCGGGCGGCCCGCGGCGGATCCGGCCGCCACGCCGACCGCGCCGCTACACCGGCCCGCCGGCCTACCCGGCCGTGCCGCGCTGGGGGTTCCCGCTGCTCGCGTGGCGGTGGCCGCTGGCGTTGCCGCTGCGGCCGCACGTCGATCCGATGGTGCGGGCGGTGTCCGCCGCCGGGACGGCGGTGGTGGCGCTGTGGATCACCGCCGGGATGGCGGGGCTGGCCACCTTCGCGGAGTGCTGGCGGTACGTGATGCTGCTGATCAGCCGCAGCCAAGCGCTTCCGCGCACGCCGCTGGCGATCTCCGACGTGCTGGTCGGCACGACCGGCTCGATCCTCTGGGTGCTGGGCGTGCTCTCCGGCGTACTCGTCGTGCTGTGGGGCCTGCGGGCGCGCGCCGCGGCCGCGGAGCGAATCGAGGTGCAGAACGCCCGACCGGACTGGCAGGTGGTCGTCGGCGTCCTGGTGCCAGGGCTGAACCTGTCCGTGCCGGGCTCGACACTGGCGGAGCTGGAGCATTCCGTGCTCGTCGCGGAAGGCGTGCGCGAGCGGGGCGAGCGGCCGTTCCCGACGCTGCGCGTCCGGCTCTGGTGGGCGGCGTGGGTGGGAACCCTGCTGTTCGGCTGGTTCTCGTTCGGCTGGGGATTCTTCGGCAGCGTCCAGGCCCAGGCGGACGGCGTCGTGCTGCATGCGCTCAACAACGCCCTGGTCACGACCCTGGCGATCATGACCGCACTGATGATCAAGTACCTGATGCGGCTGCTCGCCCCGCTGGACCCGACGGAGCTCAAGCACCTCCGGGTCCGCGCGGTCCGCGCCGCGCCGCCCGCGCCCCGGGCCACCCGCCCCGCCAACGCCCCGCGCTGACCGCCCGATGCACCTCGCCGAGCTGAAGCTCTCGGCAGCCCCTGGCCCGTGCGTGTTTTGTGCTGCTATGGCGACACAAAACACACACGGGTCCCGTGACCAGGAGAAACCCGGCCCTGCGGGATGCCCGAATTGCGGTGTGTCACAGATGCCGGAAGTGGATCGAGATCGCCCGGATAATGGGCGCCGTGCGCCAACCGACCCCCGACGTCGTCGCGCACCGAGGAGCCTCGGCGCATCGCGCCGAGCACACCCGCGGTGCCTACGAACTGGCCCTCCAACAGGGCGCCGACGCGCTCGAATGCGATATCCGGGTCAGCCGGGACGGCCACCTGGTGTGCGTGCACGACCGGCGCATCGACCGGACCTCCAGTGGCCGCGGCGTGGTCAGCGAGCTGACCGTCGCCGCGATGTCCGAAGTGGACTTCGGCGGCTGGCACCAGGAGCCGCCGGAGTCCGCGGACGACCTGGTGCGTGGCCCGGCCGCGCAGCCCGAGCACGGCGTCCTGCTGCTCGACGAACTCCTCGGCCTGGTCCGGGACCACCCGCGCCCGGTCCGGCTGTTCATCGAGACCAAGCACCCGGTGCGCTACGGCGGGCTGGTGGAGCGCAAGCTCGTCGCACTGCTGGCCAGGCACGGCTTGGCGACGCCGGCGGACCGGGAGAACTCGCCGGTGCTGATGATGTCGTTCGCCCAGTCCGCGGTGCGCCGGTTCCACGAGGCCGCGCCCGGCGTGCCGACGGTCCTGCTGTTCGACCGGTTCCGCGGCTCGTTGCGCTCCGGCGTGCTGCCGCCGTGGGCGGACCTCGCCGGGCCGGACGTCCGCTTGCTGCGCGAGGATCCGGGATTCGTCGCGCGCGCGGCCGCGCTCGGCCGCGACACGTACTGCTGGACGGTCGACGAGCCCGCGGACATCGAGCTGTGCCGCAGCGCCGGAGTGCGCTTCGTGGCGACCAACGCGCCCGCGTCCACCCGCTTCCACCTGGCTGAATCGGGCGTCGCGCAGTTCGGTAGCGTCACGACGAATTGACCATGAGCGAGGGGATCTGAAGTGTCGAAGCGAACCGCACCCAAGCCCCAGGCGGACACCGGGATCAAGCCGCGCCAGCCCTGCCCGTGCGGTTCCGGGAAGCGCTACAAGGCTTGCCACGGCGCCGCGGGCGGTGCCGCCGACGTGATCGTGACCAGGCCGTTCGAGGGTTTGGCCGCGGAATGCGAGCTGGTGGCGCTGCGCGAGTTCGTGCCGTCGGCGACGGCGAAGCTGCCACTGCGCGGCGAGGGCGAGGTCACGCTCGCGACGGTGCTGCCGATGGCCGCCGCCGCGCTGCGGCGCAACGACGACAAGTCCTTCATCGGGCTCCAGGTGCAGACTCATTCCGGTGATATCAGCCGGGATCTCGCGCGGGCGCTGGAGTGGGTGCAGGCCGCCGAGATCGGCGAGTCGCTGTCGGTGGTGGGCCCGGAGACGGCCGAGCCCGGCACCGTTCCCGCCCGCCTGCAGGACCTGCTCGACCCGGCCGCGCCGCTGGACGTCGAGCTGCACAAGGACTTCGCCTGGTGGCTGCCCGGCGACGTGGAGCCGACCGGCGAGGTCGCGCTGTCCCTGGAGCGCGCGAACGCGGCGATCATGCCGACCGACCGGCTGACCGGCGAAGGCGTGGAATCCGCGTACTGGGTCGACGCGGGCGAGAAGGCCCACCTGCGGTGGGTGCGCCCGGAGCCCGAGGAGCAGCTGCTGGCGGCGCTCGCGCGGCTGTCCGCCCGGGGCGAGCTGACGCTCGGCGAGGACAGCAAGTACGCGGGATCGTTCCGCGCGCACGGCCTGCTGGTGCCGGTGTGGGACCTCGACCGCGAGAAGCACGCGCGCGAGTGGGACGAGCCCGCCGCGGCGCTCGGGCGTCGGCTGGCCGAGGCCCTAGGCTCGCTCGACGCGGAGCCGCTGGACGCGGCGGAGCGGCGCGCCCGCGACGGCCTCCGCGGCCGCCAGGTCACCATCCGCTGAGCTCTGGGGTCGGGCGGTTCCGGCCGGAGCCGCCCGACCAAGCTCCACAGTGGACCGATGTCTCGGTCGCCGAGAATTCCGTTCTAGTCGCGGGGAATCGCCTCGATGCGAGCCATGTTCTGCTCGCCCCATTCCCCGAGCGGCATCAGCGCCGCGATCAGCGAGCTCCCGAATTCCGTCAGCGAGTACTCCACCTTCGGCGGCACCTGGTGGTACAGCTCGCGGTGCACCAGGCCGCTCGTCACCATCTCCTTGAGCTGCAGGATCAGCACCCGCTCGCTGATCTCCGGGATCGCGCGCCGCAGCTCGCCGAAGCGCAGCGTCGCGAAGTTCAGCTCCCACAGGATCAGCGACTTCCACTTGCCGCCCATCACGTCGATCGCGGCATCCAACCCGCAGGTGTACTTGTTCCGCTTCATCCCGGGCTCCTACTGGCAAAAAGTTCAGTACCCGACAAAATAGTCGGTACTTGATCAATGGTCAGCGCCGCCGCGAGGATCGAATGCGCCAACGCATCGACCTCGAAAGAGCTGACATTGAACTGGAGCACGACCATGACCGGTGGCAAGCGCACGGCGGTGACCGTCCTCGGGCTGGGGAACATGGGCGCGGCGCTGGCCACGGCCTTCCTGGCCGCCGGGCACCCGACGACGGTGTGGAACCGCAACCCGGAGAAGGCCGCGCCGCTGGTCGCCGAGGGCGCAGTGCACGCCGAAGCGATAGCGGACGCGGTCGCGGCCAGCCCGCTGATCATCGCTTGCCTGACCACCTACGACGCCACGCTCGAAGCCCTGGAGCCCGCCGCCGGCGCGCTGGCCGGTAGCACCCTGATCACGCTGAACAGCGGAACTCCCAGCGGCGCCCGCGAGATGGCCGACTGGGCGATCGGCAACGGAGCGCGCTTCCTGGACGGCGCCGTGAAGAACGTCCCGGAGGCGGTCGCGAAGCCGGACACGCTGCTGTACTACAGCGGCGACAAGGCCGTTTTCGACGAGCACGAGCAGACACTGCGAGTGCTCGGCGGCGACACCCAGTACCTCGGTGCCGACGTGGATCTCGCCGCGCTGTACGAGATGGCGGTCGGCGCCACGCTGCTGCCCGCCCTCCTGGGATTCTTCGAGGGCGCGGCCCTGGTCACGAAGCGCGGGACGCCCGCGAGCGCGCTGGTGCCCTACGCCGTCAAGTGGTTGGAGATGATCGGTTCGGTGTTGCCGAAGTTCGCGGCGGAGATCGACTCCGGCGACTACAGCGACCCGTCCTCGACGGTGGGCCTGTTCTACGCGGGCAGCGCCCACGACGACGAGCTCGAGGCGGCGAACATCGACGTCGGCTGGCGCGCGCCGATGAACGAACTGCTGCGGCGCGCGGTCGCCGAAGGGCATGGCGAGCACAGCATTTCGGCGCTGGTCGAGATGCTCCGGAAGCCCGAGCCCGTCGGTGCCACTGGGCCGAACGGGTGATCAACATTCCGGTCGGGCAACCGACCGGCGCGTTGCGGCGTGTCATCCCATGGCGATGCCCGACGTTTAGGGGGTGGAGGGTTGACCGCGCACCTGCCCACAGTGCCGACCGCCGCCGAGGCGTCCGGTGTCTACCGTGGGCGGGCACGTCGGGGGGACATGGCGGCGGCAGAGGATGATTTCGCGGAGTTCGTCCGGGTAGCACTACCCGGGCTGATGCGCTACGGCCACGCCCTGACCGGCAACCCGCACGACGCCGCGGACCTGGTGCAGACCGTGCTGGAGAAGGTCGGCGCCCGCTGGGCGAAGATCAGCCGGAACTGCGCGGATCCCACCGCCTACGTGCGCAAGGCGATGGCGAACACGCACGTCAGCCGCTGGCGGCGGACGCGCCGGGAAACGCTGCTCGCGGATTTCCCGGACATTCCCGCCGCCATCCAGCAGGATCGCCTGGAGCACGAGCCGCTGTGGGTCGCGCTGCGATCTCTGCCACCGAGGCAACGCGCGGTGGTCGTGCTTCGTTACTACGAGGGACTTTCCGAGCTCGAGATCGCCGACACGCTCGGCATCAGCTGCGGAACGGTGAAGAGCCAGGCCAGCAAGGCGATGGCGACGCTGCGGAAGCGACTCGGGCCGCTGGTGGGAGGAGGTGACGTGTGATGGATCTGGAGGACGAGCTGCAGCGGGTCCTCCGGGACGACCGGCTGGACATCCCGGTGCGAACCGGGGCGGAGTGGTCGCTGGTGGCCGGCGCGCGTCGCCGCAGGCAACGCAACGGCATGCTGGCCGCGACGGGCAGCGCACTGGCCGCGATGCTGCTGGTGGGCGGCGGGATCGCGCTGGTCAGCCACGACTCGGACGGACCGCTGCAACCGGCGGTGCCGCCCGTCGTGCAACCGGAGCCGAACCCGGGCTCGACCGCGCCGCTGCAACCGCCGCAGCCGCCACCGCCCGCGCCGCCGGCGCCGCATCAGCCGGGCCAGGTGCCGCATCAGCCGAACCTCACGACCCCGCCGACCAGCAAGCCGCTGCCGCCGGAGATCCTGCTGACGACCACCTCGGAGCCCGACCCGACGACCTCGGCGACGCAGACCTCCAAGCCGAACCCGACCTCGTCTCAGAACCCCGCCACCGAACCCAACTCGCCCGGCGGGTAGCGCGAGGGCTCAGAGGGAGCCGCCGGCGGTTCGGGGCGCCGTCGCGTCGACCCCTTCGTCGCCGACCGTTTCGCGGGCCAGGTAGTTCTCCACGTCGAAGAGGTTGCCCTTGGAGCGGTCGACCACGTTCAGCAGCGTCGACATCGAGGAGACCTCCTCGACCTGCTCCTTCAGGAACCACTGCATGAACTGCTCGCCGAGGTAGTCGCCCTCCTCGCGGGCGGTCTTGGCCAGCGTTTCGATCTCGCGGGTGACCTCGCGCTCCTGCTCCAGGGCGAGCGCGACGAGTTCGCGGGTCTCGGTGAAGTCGTTGCGCACCTGCTCGATGGCCGGGATGTTCGGCTTGACGTTGTTGTCCATCAGGTACTGGACGATCATCATCGCGTGGTTGCGCTCTTCCAGCGCCTGGCGGTAGAAGTGCGCGGCCAGCCGCGGCAGGTCCTCGTTGTCGAACCAGACCGCGACCGCGATGTACTGATGCGAGGCGGTGAATTCATTGCGCACCTGCTCCTGCAGCAGGTGCTCGAAACGGGATTCCTTGTGTTGAATCTTCTTCGCGGTGACAGCCATGCCCTCAATATACTCTGGAATAAGTCCAGATACATTTCAGGCAAGCCTAATAATTCTATGGTTAACCTTGGCTGATCACCCTTTAGACAAGGCAATCCTCAGATAAATAAGCCAAGCCAAACCTATGCTGTTTGTGCTGGTAGAGAAGCCGTTGTTGCCGCGAGTGGCGAATGTTTCGCGCCGCGTCACTAATTCGGGTGACCATTGTCGGATGAAGGGCGCCTTCGATCGGCCATATCGATTGGGGCGCCCTTCGTTTGACGCTCGATCAAGTGATGGAATGGCAAATCGACTTCGCCCGCGGAGTTCATGGATTAAGCGGGGCTCGGGTGATGGGGCAGGACATGCACCGCGGGCCGCCCCGGCCGGAACCGAGTTCGGAACCGCTGATCCGCAGCACCTCGATCCCGGCGTCCTCGAGTCGCGCGTTGGTCTCGGCATTGCGCTCGTAGGCCACCACCACACCGGGCGCCAAGGCGAGCGTGTTGTTGCCGTCCTCCCACTGCTCGCGTTCCGCGGTCACCGGGTCCAGGCCGGTGTCGATCACCCGCAGGTGGTCGATGCCCATCGCGTCCGCCGCGGCGGTCAGGAAGGGCGTCGGGCCGGACACCTTCAGCTCGCCGTCCAGCGGGCGCAGCGTGAAGGCCTCCAGCGAATGCTGGATCGCCGGGTACATCACCACGGCGTCGCGGTCGACCATCGTGCACACCGTGTCCAGGTGCATCGAGGCCCGGGCCTGCTCGATCGGCACGGCCAGCACGGTGTGCGCCAGGTCGTCGGCGAACATCGAGCGGGCGAGCGACTCCGCGCCGGCCGGCGTGGTGCGCTCGCCGACTCCGATGGCCACCACGCCCGGCGCGAGCAGCAGCACGTCGCCGCCCTCGACGGGCGCGGAGTGCGCGCCGTAGGCGCGGGCGGAGTGCGAGAACCGCGGGTGGTAGGCGTAGATCAGGTCGGTGAGCGCGGATTCGCGGCGGCGCGCGGGCATCGCGAGGGCCGCGATCGCGACCCGGTCGTCGATCCACACCGACGAGTCCCGGGTGAACAGCAGGTTCGGCAGCGGGTCGATGGCGAAGTCGTGCGGGCGGTGCATCCGGCGCACCAGGGACTCGCCCTCCGCGGCGGGCAGCTCCTCGAACGTCATGCCCGCGATCAGGGTCCCGGCCAGCGCGGAATCGTCCACGCTGGACAGGTGGGAGCGAAGCGTGTCGGCGATCTCCGTGCCCACCCTGAGCTCGTCCACGCCCGCGAGCACGGCCGCAGCCCGGGCGCGGGTGTCGCGCAGCGCTTCGGTGAGCAGATCGCGCAGCAGCAGCACTTCGACGCCCCGGTTGCGGAGCACCTCGGCGAACGCGTCGTGCTCCTCCTGGGCGCGATCGACCCATGGGATCGCGTCGAACAGGAGTTGGTCGCTGTTGCGCGGCGTGAGCCGCTTCAGCTCCGTGCCCGGTCGATGCAGGAGCACCGTGTGCAGCGGGCCGACCTCGCTCTGGACGTGTGGTTCGGTCACGATGAGCAGCCTAACCGCGACGAACGGAAACGTCCGTCATCGGCGACGATTTCGATCAATCATTAAGAAATGCGCTCATGTGACCATCGAATCGTTGCGTGAAATGGACGATCGCTTCGCCGTCTGGAACGCAGAGCGGGTTTCCGATTTTGCCTACGACTGGAGCCCCGCGCGGGTGTCAGGGCAGCCAGCCGACGCGGCCGCGCAGGGCGGCGTAGCCGACGAAGGCCACCACGTCGATCAGCGCGTGGCCGACGACCAGCGGCCACAGCCGGTTCGTGCGCTGCCAGGCGCGCCCGTAGACCAGGCCCATCACGACGTTGCCGACGAACCCGCCGAAGCCCTGGTACAGGTGGTAGCTGCCGCGCAGCACCGCCGACGCCCACAGCGCCCGGTTCTCCGACCAGCCCAGCTGCCGCAGCCGGGTCAGCAGGTAGGCCACCACCAGGACCTCTTCGGCGAAGGAGTTGCCGAACGCGGCCAGCGTCAGCACCGGCGCCCGCCACCACGCCGCGTCCAAAGTGGAGGGCTGGACGGTGAGGCTGAGGCCCAGGGCGTGCGCGATGAGGTACAGGCCCAGGCCGGGGATGCCGATCAGGGCCGCGAGCCCCAGCCCGCCGGCGATGTCCCGCCCGAGGCGGGAGCGGTCCAGGCCCACCTGCCGCAGCGCCATCCCGCCGCGCCACAGCAGGTACACCCCCAAGCCGCCCCAGGCGAACAGCCGCAGCACGTTCGTCAGCTGCGCGAGCATGTCGATCAGCCCGAGCTCCGCCTGCGGCACGTTGATCGCGGCGTGCTGGTCGGCCAGCGGTTCCGGGCGCAGCAGTGCGTCCAGCAGCGACAGGAGGCTCTGCAGGCCGGAAAGCCCGAGCGTCACGGTGAAGACCACGAACAGCTCGATGATGATCGCCCTGCGCTCCGACCGGTCCGCGATCGTCGCGGGCTCGCCGGGCCGGGTCGGGGTCAGCCATGCGCGCAGGGTGCTCACGCGTCGAACCGTACCCGGATCGGTGCTGCCGGCGGCCGGGCGTTCGAGGTCTGGAAATACCGGGAAATCCGCGCGCGGAACTGGTCACCGCCCCCGACGCGTCGGATCGGCATAGGTCCGGCGGAGGTGGGCATGGATGTGTTCGTGTGGGGCTCGGCGGACACCGATTGCGCGGTGCGCGTGCTGCAGGCGCTGCATCGCTTCGAGGTGCTCGACGGGCCGCTCGGTTCGGCCGATCTGTTCGGCGTCCGGGACGGTGCCCTGGTCGAGATGCGGCACAGCGATCCGGGCGGGTTGCTGGTGCGGTTCACCGACGGGCGCCGGCCCGGCCAGGCGGCGATCGTGGCGCACGCGTTCCTCTGGATGATCACCCGCGACGCGTCGGTGGAGGAGGCGATGCTGGTGGGCCCGGGCACCGAGCCGCTGCGCTTCCGCGACGGCCGCATCCAGCGCCCCATCCCGCTCAACGAGCGCTGCCCCGACGACTGAGCCCGCGGGGTTTGAAGCGAACGGCCTCTTCACTCCGCCTACCGAGGCGAACGGTCCGTTCGCTCCGTCGGCGGGGTGGCAGGTGATGGCGGCGCGAACGGCCGGTTGTCGCCGTCGGTTGAGGTGAACGGGCCGTTCGCGCTGTCTATCGAGGCGAACGGGCCGTTCGCTCCGTTCCGCCGAAGGCGTCAGGCCTGGCGTTGCTGGGCGAGGAAGGGGCAGCCGACGAGGCGGCGGAGTTCCGCGCCGAGGTGCTCGGTCGTGCTGACCGGGCGGGAGAACGCCAGCCGCACGTCGTGATCGCCGTCGGTCGACTCAACCCGCAGCCGCAGGCCGTACTTGTCCAGCCCGAGCGGGCGGATGTGCCCGCCGCGCAGCTTTTCCGGCAGGTGCCGGGCGAGCAGCCCGACGACGTCGCGGTGCGACAGCTCCAGGTGCCGCAGCCACGCGTCCTCCTGCATGCAGAACGGATCCGGCGTGGCGGCCTGGAAATCTGCCGGGTCCACCGAGCCGGTGCCCTCCGAATCCGCCAGCACGAGCGACGCGGACTCCAGCCGCAGGACGCTCGCGCCGTGCCCGGCGTCGAGCAGTCGCGGGTCCGGCCGCTCGTCGGCGACCGAGAGCACGGCGTCGCGGGCCTCTGGGCCGTCGAGCAGTCGCACCCAGCCGGTCAGCCACAGCAGTCCGCGCACCGGCTCGCGCAGCCGGACCGGCGTCGGGTCGGTGAGTTCCAGGACGGCGGCCAGTTCGGTGCGCGGGGCCTGCCAGGCGGCGGCGATCAGCGGGTGCTCGTCCGCCAGGAGCACGGTTGCGGAGCCATCGGCGTGCACGTGGTGTAGCAGCGGCGCGATGCGCGCCGAGTTCTCGCCGGCCGGCAGGAGCGCTGCGCGGCCGCCGCGTTTGGCGATGCTCCTGGCACGTTCGGCAGCGCTCGGCGTCGCGGGCCGGCGAATGGTCGTCTCACCCACTGCTCACCTCCAACTTAGGCAAGCCTAACTTAAATGTGTCGTGTGGGGAAGTCGCCTCATCGGGCGCACGCGCTCGCCTAGGCGGCCCCACTGCCCGCGCATCCTCTTATTACCAGCTGGAACGCCGCCGTGGGGCGGCAACCGGAGTAGTGCCCCCAGGGGCGGTGCGAGCGTTGTCGGCCCCGGGAGGATGATGATGTCCAAACCAGGCGAGGGAGGCCTACATGACCCCGCCCGACGTCCGTTTATCGGGCACCTTTGTTCACTGTCCGGTACGGCATTAGCGTGTCAGCCGTGTCAAGCGCTGTTGAGCTTCGCGCGCCCGGTCCGCGCGGCATCCCGCCCCTGTTCGCCCGTCTGGTTGACGACGCGGCGCTGTTCCCGCCAGGAACCGCCGCCGTGCCGCAGGCGGTGGCCGACCATCTGGAGGCGCGTGGCGGCGAGTACACGGGCCTGCTGGGGCCGATGCTGTGCAAGGCCTCCCGGCTGGCCGAGCTGATCACCGAACTGGCGAAGGTGAAGCCGGCGTCGCCGGTGCCGCTCTCGCTGGTGTGCGACACCGGGCTGGGCGGCGTGCCCAAGGCCCTGTCGATCATCGAGGGACGGCAGGAACTGCTGGCGCTGCGGATGGTCGAGATGCCCGCGCCGTCGGACGTCGACGACATCTGGCTGGAGCGCGTGTCGGAGTTCGTGCCCGAGGACATCATCCGGGTCGTCGAGCCGCGGCGCGGCGGCGACGGCTGGCTGGACGGCATCCGGCGGGTCGCCGAGCACGGCTGCTGGCCCAAGCTGCGCTGCGGCGGGCAGACCGCCGAATCGGTGCCGTCCATCGACGTGGTCACCGACTTCCTCGCGGTGGCGGGCTCCCTCGACGTCCCGTTCAAGGCCACCACCGGGCTGCACAAGGCGGTGCGCGGCACCGACCCGGAGACCGGGTTCACCCATCACGGCTTCCTCAACGTCCTCGTCGCGACCGCGCGCTCGCTGTCCGGCAAGGATGTTCGGGCGGCGCTGGCCAGCACCGACGGCGCCGCGCTGGCCGGGGAGGCGCGCGCCCTGTCCGACGACGCGGCCAACGCGGTGCGCGACGTCTTCGCCTCCTACGGCTCGTGCTCGTTGCAGGACCCCGTCACCGAACTCGAAGGATTGGGACTGCTTTGACCTGGATCGAGGACCCCGAGTTCGCCCCGGACAAGCCGTTCGGCCCGCAGACGCTGCCCTACGGGGTGCTGGTGACCGGCGGCGGTCCGGTCATCGCGGTGCGCGTCGGGCGGCATGCGCTGCCGCTGCGCGGCATCGCCGGGGAACTCGGTCCTCGACTCGTCGAACTGGTCTCCGGCGACTCGCTCGATTCGCTGCTGGCCGCGGGCCGCGACCGCTGGCGTGAGCTGCGGGAGCGGCTCACCGAGCTCGTCACGGCCGATCGGGCGCCGGCGGGCGCGAACCTGGTGCGCACCGACTGGCACACCCTGGTGCTGCCGTTCGCGGTCGGCGACTACGTCGACTTCTTCTCGTCGCGGCACCACGCGGAGAACGTCGGCCGAATCTTCCGCCGCGCCACCGAGCCGCTGCCCGAGAACTGGTCGCACCTGCCCGTCGCCTACCACGGCCGCGCGGGCACCGTATACGTCTCCGGCACCGACATCCACCGCCCGAGCGGGCAGCGCAAGGCCGCCGGCGACCTGCAGCCCGCGTTCGGCCCGACGCGGCGGCTGGACTTCGAGGCGGAGGTCGGCTTCGTCTGCGGCGGCGAACCGGCCGCCCGGGTGTCCACTTCGGACTTCGCGGAGCACGTGTTCGGGGTGGCGCTGGTCAACGACTGGTCGGCGCGGGACATCCAGGCCTGGGAGTCCAAGCCGCTGGGGCCGTTCCTGGCCAAGTCGTTCGCCACCTCGGTCGCCGGGTGGATCACGCCGCTGGAAGCGTTCGAGCAGGCCAGGGTGCCGACGCCGGAGCCGGCGCACGCGCTGCAGTCCTACCTCGTCGAGGACGAGCCGTGGGGGCTGGACCTGCGGCTGGAGGTGCGCTGCAACGAGACGTTGCTGGCCTCGCCGCGGTTCGAGCACATGAGCTGGTCGCCCGCGCAGCAGCTGGCGCACATGACCGTGAACGGCGCGCCGGTGCGCCCGGGCGACCTGTTCGCCTCCGGGACCGTGTCCGGGCCGGAGCGCGACCAGCGGGGCTGCCTGCTGGAGCTGACCTGGGGCGGAGCGGAGCCGATCACGCTGCAAGACGGCGAGCAGCGGACCTTCCTCCAGGACGGGGACCGGGTGACACTGAGTGGCAGCGCGCCGGGGCCCGACGGTTCGGTGATCGGGCTCGGCGAGGTGACCGGCACGGTGCTGGCCGCCGCTCGGAGGTGACGCGATGGCCCAACCCAGCTCCGAGTCGATCCGCGGCCCGATGGGCCTGCCGCGCGACGCCCAGCCGGGCACCAAGGAGAGCTCGCTGACCCTCGATCGCGGGCTCAGCCTGCTGCAGGCCGTGGCGGACGCGGAGAGCGAAGCGCCCACCATCAGCGACCTGGCGGCGACCGTCGGCGTCAGCCGCGCGGCCGTGTACCGGCTGCTCGGGCCGTTGCAGAGCCGCGGCCTGGTGCGTCGCGAGGGCTCGAAGGTGCGGCTCGGGCTCGGCGTGCTGTGGCTGGCCGGGCGGGTGCTGCCGCAGTTGCGCATCGCATCGATGCCCGCCTTGCGGGCGTTGGCGGAGAAGGTCGGCGCGACGGTGCACCTGACCGTGGCCGACGGCAGCGAGGCGCAGGCCGTGGCGGTCGTCGAGCCGTCGTGGACCAGCTTCCACGTGTCGTACCGGGTCGGCAGCCGTCATCCGGTGCAGCGCGGCGCGGCCGGTCGCGCCGTGGACCTGCCGCCGGGCGGGCCGCCGTGGATCGCCAGCAGCAGCGATCTGCAGCCGGGCGCGTTCGCGGTCGCCGCGCCGGTACGCGGGGTGCCGGGGCTGCGCGCCAGCGTCGGCGTAGTGGCCCTGCAGCCGTTGGTGCCGGAGGAGATCGGGCCGTTGGTGCTGGAGACGGCCGAGGCGGTCGCCGAAGCCCTGCGCTGAGCCCCGTGCCCGATTTTGCCTGAAATCGGAGTTCTGCCCTTTCCGTTCCGCCTGCTCAGCGGGTGTTTCCCGAGCCGAATCCGGCACCTTTCGATGATCTTGGTCATGTATCGTTTTCGCAGGTCAGAGACATATGTGAACAGCGTGTTCACGTTTGCTTCCGAGGCGATCGCCCGGGTAGAGATGGAGCGTCGTCGAGCGCTCGACGCCCTCCCCGCAAGCAATCGTCGAGAGGACGTCATGACCATCCTGATCACCGCCGCGACCGGGAACGTCGGCCGCAACGTGCTGCGCCTAGTGGCGGCGGCGGGCGAGCAGGTGCGTGCGCTGACCCGCGATCCCGAGGCCGAGTTCCCCGCCGGGGTGCAGGCCGCGCTGGGCGACCTCGCCGCGCCGGACACCCTGGATGCCGCGTTCCAGGACATCGACCGGCTGTTCCTGTTCCCCGTGCCGCAGACCGCGCGCGACGTGGTGGATGCGGCGAAGCGGGCCGGGGTGCGGCGCATCGTCGTGCTGTCCTCCGGCGCCGTGACCGGCGGTTTCGACACCGATTTCCACCTGCCGGTCGAGCAGGCCGTGGAGGCCTCCGGCCTGGAGTGGACGCACGTCCGGCCCGGCGAGTTCGCGATGAACAAGCTGGCGCTGTGGGGCCCGTCGATCCGGGCCGAAGGCGTGGTGCGCGACCCGAACCCGGACGTCGCCTGGTATCCGATGCACGAACTGGACATCGCCGAGGTCGCGGCCGACGCGCTGCTGGCGGACGGGCACGCGGGCCGGGCCTACGACGTCAACGGCCCGGACCTGCTCACCTACCGCGAGCAGGTCCGGGCCATCGGAGACGCGATCGGCCGTGAGATCCGCTTCGAGGTCATCGGCCGGGAGCGGGCGCGGGAGCTCTACCTCGCGCAGGGCGGATTCGCGGCGGCGAACGCGGATTTCCTGCTCGGCTTCGAGGACTACTCGGGCGCGGAGCAGGATCCGGCGGAGCCCGCGGAGCTCGACGCCCTCCCGGCGATGCCGACGGCGGAGCCGGTCACCGGCCGGGCCCGCGGCTTCGCCGAGTGGGCCCGCGACCACGCCGTCGACTTCCGCCCGACCGGGTGGTGAGCGGGGGCGGCCTGCACCCGCGTGCAGGCCGCTCCTCACCTGGAAAGGGCTTGGCCGAGGTCCGCCCAGATGTCGTCGGGATCTTCGATGCCGACCGACATGCGGATGACGCCTTCGCCGATGCCGACCTCGCGCAACTGCTCGTCGGTGAGCTGGCGGTGCGAGGTGCTCGCCGGGTGCAGCACCAGCGTCTCGACGCCGCCCAGCGACGGGCCGAGCGACGCCAGCCGCGTTGCCTGCACGAAGGTCAGCCCGGCCGCCCTGCTGCCCAGGTCGAAGGTCAGCACACCGCCGTTGCCGGTCAGCAGCTTCCGCGCCTGCTCGTGGCTGGGGTGCGACGGCAGGCCCGGGTAGTGCACGGTCCGCACCGCCGGGTGCTCGGCGAGCCGTTCGGCGATGAACTGGGCGCTCGCGCAGTGCTGGCGCATCCGCAGCGCGAGCGTCTGCACCCCGCGCAGCGTCAGCCACGCCGCGAAGGGATCCGCGGACGCGCCGATCTCCACCAGCTCCGGCCACAGCTCGCGGTGCAGTTCGGCGTCCGCGAACACCGCGATCCCGCCCAGCACGTCGGAGTGACCGCCCAGGTACTTCGTCGTCGAGTGCACGACGACGTCCGCGCCGTGTTCGATCGGGCGGCACAGCAGCGGGGTGGCGAAGGTGTTGTCCACGACGTTGATCAGCCCCGCCTCGCGGCCCACCGCGAACATCCCGGGCAGGTCGCCGACCTCGACCATCGGGTTCGAGATCGTCTCCGCGTAGAGCAGCTTGGTGTTCGGCCGCAGCGCCTGCCGCGCCTCCGCCGGCCCCGACACGTAGCTGACCTCGATGCCCCAGCGGTGCGCCAGGTTCTCGAAGGACGCGAACGTGCCGCCGTAGAGGCTGCGCTGGGCGATCACGTGGTCGCCGCTGCTCAGCAGCGTCATCAGCACCGAGTTGATCGCGCCCATGCCGGAGCCGGTCGCGAAGCCCGCCTGCCCGCCCTCCAGTTCGGCGATGGTGTCCTCCAGCGCCCGCACCGTCGGGTTGCCCATCCGCGAGTAGACCGGCGCGCCGTCCGGGTTCGTCATGCCGTCGGCGACGACGGCGGGATCGTCGAAGGCGAAGCCGGAGGTCTGGTAGAGCGGCGCGGTCAGTGGCCGCCCCTCGGGGACCTCCGGGGTTTTGATGTGGACGCAGCGGGTGTTCAGGTGGGTCATGAGAACAGGCTTCCCGCGGCGGCGGCCCGCGGGAAGCGCCAATGGGGTAGATTGGCTCCTCGATGGAACCAATTTCGCTGGACCGTGTCGTGGGATTGCTCGGCCGCTGGCCCGCGCAGCGCGGCCCGCTGCACGAGCTGCTCGCCGGTCGGTTGCGGCAGCTGATCGAAGACGGCAGCCTGCCGCCGGACACCGTGCTGCCGCCCGACCGCGCGCTGGCCGGCGCGCTCGCGGTCGGCCGCAACACCGTCGTGGCCGCCTACCGGACGCTCCGCGAAGAAGGCCGGCTCGAACGCCGCCAGGGCAGCGGAACCCGCGTCACGTCGGCGTGGCTCGCCGCCGCCCGCAACGCCGCCGTCGAGTCGGCCAGCCCGATGTACCTGCACCTGCTCGAACCCGCGGACGGCGCGATCCAGCTCAACTGCGCGAGCCCGCTGCTGCCGCCGCCGGAACTCGCCGAGCTACTGCCGGAGGTGACCGGCCGGCTCGCCGCCATCGGCCCCGACATGGGCTACCACCCGGCCGGTGTTCCCGAGTTGCGGCAGGCGCTCGCCGACCGCTACACGCGGCGCGGCGCGCCGACCCGCGCCGAGCAGATCCTCGTCACGAACGGGGCGCAGCAGGCCCTGTCGTTGCTGATCCGGCTGCTCGTCGCGCCCGGCGACGAGGTGCTGCTCGCCGCCCCGACCTATCCGGGTTCGTTCGAGCTGTCCCAGGAGGCCGGTGCCCGGATTCGCGCGGTCCGCGCCGGCGACGGGCTCGACCTGGCCGGTTACCTGCGCGCGGTGGCGGATCGCCCGGCCCTGGCGTACCTGATCTCCGCTTTCCACAACCCGACCGGCGAACTGCTGCCGTCGTTGCAGCGCCGCCGACTGGCGGAGGCCTGCGAGCGGCACGGCGTCCCGCTGATCGACGACGAGGTGTTGGCCGAACTCGACCTCGACGAGGCGGCCCCGGAGCCGCTGGACGGCGCGGCGGTAATCAACGTGGGCTCGCTGAGCAAACTGGTCTGGGGCGGCCTGCGGGTCGGCTGGGTGCGCGCGCCGGAGCCGCTGATCACGAGGCTGGCGCGGCTGCGGGCGGTGCACGATCTCGGCGGCCCGGTGCTGGACCAGTGGCTCGCCACCGCCCTGCTGCCGCGGCTGGAGGAGGTGCGCGGGCGGCGGATCGCCGAACTCCGCGCCCGGCGCGACCGCCTCTGCGCCGAACTCGACGCGAACCTGCCGTGGACGTTCCGGGTGCCCTCGGGCGGCCAGACGCTCTGGGCCACGCTGCCCTACGGCAACGCGAGCGCCTTCGCCCAGCACGCGCTGCGGTTCGGCGTCGCGGTGCTGCCGGGGCAGTCGCT